>NZ_CP109443.1 GCF_036227205.1 Amycolatopsis sp. NBC_01480
TTGCAACTGTTTCATTCATTTGGTAACGAATGAAAGAAATGAAATTAAACTAACTCAGTTGCGAGTGCGCCGATCGTTCTGCGGACATGCGAAAGCCCCCTCCGCCGTGACCGGGCAGAGGGGGGGCTCCTGAGCTGGGACTACGTGGCGCGGCGGCCGGTCAGCCGCCGGTGTCGGGGCGCTCGCGGTACTGCTCGCCGCAGACCCCGCAGGTGATCGGGCCGAGCGCGAGCTTCGACGGCGCGATGCGGAACGGCCGGGCCGCCGAGCCGGTGCAGCCGCACACCGCCACGACGTTGTTTCGCCCGCGGCCGCTCGGCGCCGGCGGCGCCTCGGGGACGACGTACCGGCTCGACGCGACGCGCAGGGCGGCCAGCTCGGCGTCGTAGACCTTGACCGTTTTCGGGGTCGGCTGGGTCTGGGACCAGCCCCAGTGCTCGCTCTCGGTCGTAGTCAGGCCGAGCTCGTCGGCCAGCGGCTTGAACCGGGTGTTGTGGTATCGGCCGTTGTTGCTGGTCACGGAGATGCCTCGGGCGGCGGCCAGGGCGTGCACGGCTTCGTGCAACACCGCGGCGAACAGCTCGAACCACTCGCCCGCGAGCTCGTCGACGATCGTCAGCTCCCCGGACCAGGTGCCGCCGTGCAGGTGCGAGACGCCCGCGGTCCTGCCCCGCCGGCCGCTGGTTCCCCACGTGATCGACACGTCGGGGACCTCGTCGTGCAGCCGCCGGATCGTCCGCCACAGGGCGGCCAGCGCGTCGAGCAGCTGCTGGCGGCCCTCGGGGATCGCTACGGTCTCGGTGCTGCTCATCGGTCCTGCTCTCCCTCGTGCTCCTGCTGCGGTGGATCATCTCTCGGTCGGCGGTTGCCCGCCCACAGGGGCGGGGCCACCGTGTCGGCGGTCCCGCCGGGACCTGCACAAACGCGTCCGTCAGGGGCGCAGTTCGCGCTCGGCGGGGTCGTACTCGTGGTCCGCCCGGATCACGAACTCGCTGGGGCCGGTCCGGATCGCCCAGCAGTGCTCGCCCTCGTAGGTGAACTGCACGGCCGTGGCGGACGGCTGCGCGTCCATCGCCGCGACGGCGGCGGCGTCGACCTCCCGGTCAGCCTCGGTTTCGCGCTTGAGCATCCAGGCGTCGTAGGCGGCGTCCGGGTCGTACTCGTCCGCCTCGGCCTGCGCGTCTCCTGCTTCAGCCATGACATGATCCTTTCAGTTCTGGGGCTCGGACCTGCGGAAACGCGTCCGTCAGAACGGCGGCTCGTCCGGGAACGACGTCGGCGCCGGCGCGCTGCCCCATTGGTCGGGGCTCGCGGCCGCCGAGCTCGCGCCGCCCCCGCCGGAGCGGCTGACCTTGTTGACCTTCGCCGTGGCGTACTTGAGCGAGGGGCCGATCTCGTCCACCTCCAGCTCGACCACGGTGCGCTTCTCGCCCTCCTTGGTCTCGAACGACCGCTGCTTGAGCCTGCCCTGCACGACCACGTGCGACCCGCGGGTCAGGGACTCGGCCACGTTCTCGGCGGCCTGGCGCCAGATGTTGCAGCGCAGGAACAGCGCCTCGCCGTCCTTCCACTCCCCCGACGCCTTGTCCAGCGTGCGCGGGGTGGACGCCACGGTGAAGTTCGCGACGGCCGCGCCGGACGGGGTGAACCTCAGCTCGGGCTCGGCGGTCAAATTGCCTACCACGCTGATTACGGTGTCGCCTGCCATGTCGATCTCTCCTCGGATTTCCGTTGTGCTGCTTGGGTTTCCGGGGTGACGGTGGTCGCCCGCCCGCCGGAGCCGTAGGCTTCCGGCTGGACGGGCCAGGTATCAACTGGCCCGTCCGCCACCTCGTGTGCTGCTCTACTGCGTTGCGCCGCATCCGTCCTTGACGCACACCCACTTGCCGTTGACGCGGACGAAGTAATGTCCGTCGCCGTTCGCGGGGTCGCAGTGCATGACGCTCACCTCCCCCCGAATTCGCGTTCCGGCTCGGGGTCCTCCTGCTCGGCCGTGCGGCCGGGCTCGGCCTGCCTGCGGGCGTTGCGGGCCTCGTTGATCTCGTCCTGCTGCCGGGTCACGGTGTCGTGGAACGCCCACGCCGGTTCGGCGGTCACGGCCGGGCCTCCCGCTCGGGCTCGACCTCGGCGGCCTTCCTGCTCACGGCTCGGGGATCTGGCGGACCCGGCTGGCCAGGAAGGCGCCGGGAGCGTCGGCGGACAGGGCGTACTCGCGGTCGCTGCGCGTGATCTGGCCCAGCACCGCGGCCGGGTCCTCGCCGGTCTCGCTGCAGCGCTTGCTCAGCACGGTCGACAGCGCGCCGGCGCCCTCGGCGTCGGCCAGGAACCGGACGTCCTCGGGCGCGTAGACGGTGGCCAGGGCCTGCTTGAACCGCTCGGCCCACGGGATCACCCGCGCCGGCGGCTGCTCGGCCGCCATCCGGTCCTCCTGCTCGGCCATGAACTGCTCGACCAGCTGCGCCGCCAGCTCGGGCCGCTCGGCCTTCAGTCCCGCCAGGAACCGCGGCAGCGCCTCGGCGAACGTCCGGCTGAACGTCGCCGCGTACTGCGCCTGCGTGAGCTCACGCCCGGCGTTCACCTCGTCGACCAGCTCCATGACCTCCCCCGACAGCGCGTCGATCACGTCGGTGGCGGTCGCGTGCTCCGGCAGTTTCATCGTGATTTTCCTTTCCTCGCAACGGTTTTACGGGTGGGGGCGGGGGCCAGATCGGCCGACCCCCGCCGGGGCGGTCAGTAGTCGTACTCGGGGTCGGCGAACAGCCGGATGGCCATCAGCAGGCCCGCGCGGAAGTCGTCGGTGACCTCGTCCTCGTTGGCCTCGAAGCGCTTGAGTGCGGCCTGCAGTCGGGCCTCGCGCAGGGTCGGGAACTCGCGCAGCGCCTCCACGATCGACTCGTCGGGGGTCATCCCGCTGTAGGTCTGCCGGTCGGTGGCCTTGATCAGGTGGTCCTCGATGCCCATGGCGACGTACTTGCGCGTCTCGTTGACGGCCGCCGTCTTGATCTCCTCGGCCAGGCCCGCCATCTGCTCCACCAGGTCCGACACGCTCGCGGTCCGCTTCGCCATTTTCGTCTCCCTCGCTCTTGGTGTACCTTCAGTCTACACGTTTTAACTCTTAAGAGTCAAGGCATTTCCGCAGGTCCGGGCACTTTTTTCGCGCGCCGGCAGGTGCCCCTCCCCCTCTCCGCAGCGGTGTCGGGGTCCGGCGGCGGAGCCCCGGCGGGTTCGGGCTGGCCCCGTCCGGCCGCCCGCGGCCGGTGCTTGAAACCAGGCGAGGGCGGGCAGGAGCCGGGGCTCCTGCTGGTTCCTCTCGTTGCGGCGTACCCGAAGGGCTTGCACGGCGTGGGTGGGTCGGAGGTCGTCCGGACGGGTGGACTCGGCGCGCTTTTTGCCGGGTTCACCTGTCCGGATGTGCCGGAGGCCCGCCCACGCCGTGCTGGGCTTGCCTGCGCCGTGACGAGAGGGGCCAGCAGTCCCGGCTCCAGCCCGCCTCGCCCACCCACACGAGGTGCACCGCCTCCGCGGACTGGCGGACCACCTTCTCGCGCTCGTTCTTCGACGCCACCGGCGCCGGTATCCGCGCCAGGCCCCGCGGCTCGCAGCCGCCGCGCCAGCGGACCGCCAGGTCCACGTTCGTGCTGGTCCTGGCGCTGCTCGGGCACCTGGACCGCCCGGCCGCGCCTCGCTCGACGACCGGGCCCGGTGCGACGTCGAGAGGTTTCTGTCCCGCGAAGCGGGTCCGCTCGATCATGTGGCGCACCGGGCCCGCTGGCGTCGACCACGACAACTCGGTCCGGACCAGTACCGGAACCGCCGAATCACCCGACGCCGTATAACGATCTATACGGCGTCGCGACGATCATGCTGCGCCCAATTCCCCTTGAACCGCAAGGGAAGTCCGGGGGCTTCCCCCTGTCCTCCACAGTGGATCTCTGCGTCCTAAATGGACAGTCAGGGGTGCGGCGGTCAGGGTCTTCTCATCGCTGGTCCAGCTGGTGCTGGCGCTGAAGCGCTCAGCGGCTCCAGTGATCCGGGCGCGGTGGTTGAGCCAGGTCAGCCAGGCGCGGCGTTCCGTGCGGTGCATGGCCCCCAGGCGGGCCTGGCACAGCTCGACGCGGGCAGCCTGCTGGACCTCGGAAAGCTGGTCCCACCAGGTGCGTTGCACGTGCAAGCTCCGCAGGGTCCGGGCGGCCGGGTGCTGGGAGTCGGCGAACTGCTCCCCCGTCGCCTTCGTGTGCTCGACCAGCTGGCAGCGCAGCCGCCACAACCGCCGTTCCCGGCTGTGCCGGGAACGCAGCTCGGCCGGGTCGGCGAGCCCGCGCTGGGCTGGGGGGGTGGTGTACCACCTAGTGGGGGAAGTTTCCCGCAACTTCTCGATCCGACCAGCGGCTGCGGGCCCTGGAAGCCAGGCGTCACAGTCGTTCGCACCGTCTCCGTAGGAGCGTGCGCGGTAAAGGATGCCGCGCTCAGCGGCGAAATCACGGGCTCGCCGGACCGTCTTCGTGTCGGTGTGCGCGGCCTCGGCCCACGAACGCACCGACAGGGAGCCCTCCCGGCGCACGATCTGCTCGGCCAGGACGTCAAGCACGGCGTCCAGGCTGCGGGCGAACTGCGGCCGCCGTCCGGTCAGGGCGACCTCGTGCGCGGCGGCCTGGCGCAACGCTTCGCTGATCAGGGCCTGTTCATGCTGGTCCGCGGCCTTCTGCTCGTCGGTGCGCGGCGGCAGCGACACGGCCGCGCGGCGGGTCTTCTTCCGCCGGCGGCGCGTCCGGCCGTTCTCGGCGATCGCCTTGTGCCAGTACTCGCGGCGCCAACACTCGAGCCCGAGGTGGCGGCCGCGCTGCGGGCTGGCGCGGGCGAAACGGCGCCACGCCTCGGCCTCGGTGACGTGTTCCTCGGCGGCCGCGATGGTCACCGCGACGCACCAGAGCCACCGGCGCCAGTTCGCCTCGCCCATCTCGGCGGCCTTCGTCTCGGGCTGGTTCGCCTCGGCCCACGCGCGACCCGGTCCCCACCCGGCCCGCGCCCACGCGCATGCGTCGCCGAACTCGCCCTCGGAGCGGCTGTCCGCCACTGCCCGGCCCGACCTCGACTTACGGCGGCGGTCGGTGCGCGAGCCTGGGACCTGCGGCTTTGAGTCCCGGCGCCGCTTGGCGCGGGGCTGCTCGGGAAGGTCGGCGGCCTGCAGCGTCGAGCTGAGGATCGGGCAGGGCAGGCCCAGCCGGTGCGGTGCGCCGAGCAAGCGCAGGCTCTTGCGGACGGTCGCCGGGACGCCGTGGTGGTCGGCCTGCTCGCCGGCCAGCTGGCGGAACTGGCCCAGCAGCTGATCGGGCAGCACCGCGACGACGTGGCGGCCGCCGGGTCGGCCGGATGCCCGGACGATGACCGGGCATCCGTGGTCCTCGCACCAGGTGCGCAGCGCGTCGGCGACGGCCTCCCCGGCCTCGGGCTCGGCGACGACGTCGGCGGGGTCGACGTCGACACACCAGGCGTCTCCGGCGAGCGTGCCCACGATCGTCACGACGTCGGTTTCGTGCTCCAGCTTGGCGCGCGCGAGCTCGATACTGGCGACGCTGCGGACGCTGCGGTTATCGGCCCGGACCAGCACGAACGGGCCGATGAACAGGCGCTCGTCGAGCTCGGCGACCTCGACCGGGCTGGACAGAACGGGTGATGTGATCGGCGCGACGCCTTCGGCCTGCGTGTCGTGGGCAGGCAAAGGGGTACCGCGCCGGGGCTCCTTTGGTATGGTTGGCTCCAGCTTGAGCAGGACACCACAAAGCCCGTGACCTCCCCCTTCAAAGCGAGATCGGGACCAGTGGTGAAAAATCGAATATTCAGTTAGTGGTACTGCGGCAAACGTCCTTCAGAGTTCGCACCTCTTGAGGGCGTTTTCGCATGTCTAGGCCATTTTCAGGCCGTCCTCCTTCTTCTGCTCGCCGATCTACGAGCTAGGCGCTCTCGGCGAGCGTCGGCTGGCTGGGGTTTGCAAGCTCGCGGGTGATCCACTGCTCGAAGAGATCAACGGGCCGAATCTTGCGGGCTTTGCAGTAGGCCACCAAGTCGTTCTTCAGCTCCGACTTGACCGGGAGTTTGATCTCAGCATCGCGGTTTGTGCGCGGCCTGCCGGGTCCTCGTCCTGTAGCCATGCGCATGTTCTATCGGTAAGCGCGTGGGTGGGTGTGGTCGACACGCCGTGATCAACCGGGTTTTTCGGGCCGGAATATCCTCCTGGGGAAACCGTCCACTCCAGGACGTCAGACTCGCCACACGCGTGTCGGGATTCCGGCGAGCTCGGCCCATCCGGCACAGTGGGTCGCGCCTCGGCTGCGGTCACGGATGAAGGCGAGACATAGGTCCGGACCTGCGGAAACCATGGCCAGGTTCCGGATCTGCCCCGCGCGCGGGCAGATCGAGCGGCCTCGACGGACCCGGCGGTGTCCGGGCGGGCAGCTGCGGCCGCACGAACCGGTCCAGTCGGCGGGCCACTGCTCGACGTCACCACCCCAGTGGGTCCAGCACGCTTCGGCGAGTGTGTCGGCGCCGGCGGCGCAGCCGACCAGCAGGACGTTCTTCGGGTGCCAGACCGCGGTCAGGGCGTCGCGGACGGTCGCGGTGTCGGTCCATGTTCGGGAGCCGGTAATGAGGATGCGCACGGCGTGGCCCTCCTGCCTGCTGGTTCGGCACTGACCGGGCCTCCCCTGACCCGATACGAAGCCGCCGAAGCCGTGCGAGGGTGCTGCTCCTGGGTGCCGAAGGGGCATCGCGTAGCGACGGTTCCCGGTGGGTGCAGGGGCCCGGCGGGGTTCGCCCTGGACGGCGCGCTCGCGCGGTGGATACTCGCGGCTCGGGTCAGGGGTTGTTCTTCGGTGGACACGGCGATGCCCCGGGCCGCGAAGCGGTTCCCGGGGCATTCCTGCTGGTCCTGGCCGGTTTCGACATCCCGCCGGGAGGACGGCCGAGCTGCTGGACGGGTCAGCACGCTCGACGGCGGGCGTCGATCCTCGGTATCTCCACCACGACCCTGATGGGTCCCCCCAAGGCGGAACAGGAAGGTGGTTGGGCGAAGTGGGCCACCATCCCGGCGGCGGCGTGGACCGAATTTGCACTCCGCCGCCCAGTCAGGGTAGCCCGTTTGGCCCAAGCTTCGCTTGCGCAGAAAAAGGTGCCCGGCCTGCGTGGCAAGCAGGCCGGGCACCGGTCCGATCGACGTCGAGCGGTATAGGTCGTTATACGGCTCGCTGGGGTTCGGGCTCGGTGTCGTCGCGTTGAGCCCGAGGTTTCGGCACCGGCGTCTCGGCGCTGGGGACGAACAGGTCGAGCTGGCCGCCGATCGGCGCGTGCAGGTCGACGGTGTTCTCGCGCTGGGCCCCGCGACGCTGGGTCTTGCGGCTCACGCCGTCACCGCCTCGGCGAAGGCGCCGCTCAGCTCGTCGGCCGACTCAACGACGGGCAGCACGGCCCGGGTCGCGGCGGGCACATCGGCCGGGACCAGCGCGGATGCGGCCGCCAATGCCTCGGCGACGTTGGCTCGGGTGGCCGTTGCGACCATCCGGCCGCCCGGGAGCTCGATCACGGCGACGTACCCGCCGGCGGCGCTCATGACGCCTGCTCTTCGAGTACAGCGATCGGCTCGACGTCCTCGCGGACCGCGGCGGCCTGCAGCGGTGCGGGCAGCTCGGCGAGACGGGCACGCTCGACCTGGCGGGCACGCTGCGCGAGGTGGTCGCGCACCTCGACCGCGCGGTCATGTGCCCGGTACATCCGGCCGAACGCCAGGCCGAGCGGCACGGCCGCCAGGCCAGCGGCGATCGGGAGGACCTCCACTCCGATGGCGACCAGGGAGCCGCCGAGCAGGAGATTCGGCGCGTCGATCAGTGCGGAATAGGCGGTCGACTTCCATACTGCCCTTGCTGGGATACTGGACACGGATTCGTCCCTTTCGTAGACGGTGAGTGGACGGTCCCGCCCCGGTCAGCGCTCTAATCGCCGCCCGGGGCACCTTCTGATCATACGTGCTAGCAACTATGCTAGCAACGTTGCTAGCATATAAGTTGCCAACAGGTTTAGGATCAGTGCTTGTGATGGAGCCAATAACAGAGATAGCAAGCTCTCTGGTAATCGCAGTGGTCAACCAGAAGGGCGGCACGGGCAAGACGACGTCGACCATCAACCTGGGCGTTGCCCTTCGGTCGTTCGGCATCCGAACGCTGGTTATCGACATGGACCAGCAGGCGAACGCGACCTCTGGGCTCGGCATCGATAGCGGAACCGCGGCGCGCACGATCTACGAAGTGCTGCACCGCGACCCGGCCGTGCGGTGCTCGCTGATGGACGCGGTCGTCGAGACGCCGTACGGCGTCATGGTCGTTCCGGGCTCGGAAGCGCTGATCGAGATCGAGCAGGGCGCGGACGATCCCGGCCGGGAGTACCGGCTTAAGAAGGCGATCGCGCGGCTTGACATGCCGCACGTGGTGCTGCTCGACTGCCCGCCTTCCCTCGGCCGTTGCACCACCATGTCCTTGATCGCAGCCCAGGTTGCGGTCGCCCCGGTTAAGCCAGGCCCCGACGAGCTCGAAGCGCTCGCGAGACTGGAGGGGACGATCGAGAAGCTGGTGGCCAACGAAGTCAACGAGTACCTGGTACTCGGCGGCGTACTTGCCGTGGAGTACTCCGGCAGTAGCGAGCTGCACAAGGACATCCGTAAGAGGCTGAGCAGGCGATACGGCAAGCGGTATCTCGGCGAGGTGTCGAAGACGGTGCGAGTCGGCGAGGCGAAGGCACGGAAGCGCCCGCTGGTGATCGAGTTCCCGGACTCGACGGCGGCGCAGGACTACATGGCCATCGGCCGAGGAATCGCTTCGAGGATCGCGTCATGACCAAAGACAAGGGCCTTCCCGACGACGTCGACCCGTTCGCGCGCCGCGCTGCGGCCGCCGGATCGTTCCTGCCGCCGCCTCCTCCGCCGGATGACAAAGAAGCTCCGGACCAGCAGGAATCCCCTTCCGACTCTGCTAGCAACAATGCTAGCAACTCTGCTAGCATTGGGGCAGGCAAGGGTAAGGAGGGGACTTCGGTGTCGACGACTATGGAGGAGACGGTGGCCACGCCACCCCCGCCTCCGACGAAAGAGCCGATTGGACGCACGCAGATGAACGCACGCGTGCTGACGGACCGGTTCAAGCTGCTGAAGAAGTACCAGCACAAGCACGGCGCCACGATGCAAGCGGTCGTCGACCAGATGCTCGACGAGTACTTGATCAACCGCGGGCTGCTGCCCCGCGTTGACGACTTCCAGCAATAAAAGAAGCCCCGGGTGGTGTAGGGCACCAGCCGGGGCGATGGACACAGATTGGAACCGACTATGTCCGAGACCAATGGTACGGCCTTGCCTACCAGCACGAACGGCACCAATGGGGGGACGGCGATGCTGAAGCGCAACGGCTTCGCGAAGCTGCTGCCGCTCGCGGCCGAGACCAGGGCGAAGACGGGGGAGCGGCCCGTCGAGCCGCCCGCCGCGCCGAGCTCGCCGGCGGCGAAGCCGTCGAAGCTCCCGAAGGCCGCGAAGCTCTCGGCGGCCGAGCAGGTCGAGCGGGACCTGGCCGACGCGCAGCTGCAGGTCCACAAGGACCGGAGCATGGTCGAGCTGCAGGCCGACACCGCACGGCTGGACAAGCTCTCGCCGGGCGAGCGGAAGGCGGAGCGGAAGCAGGCGGAGAAGCTGCGCGCGGCCGAGAGGAAGCTGCAGCTGCTCCAGAAGTCCACCGATGTCAGCCAGCGGACCAGCGCGTTCAAGGCTGAGGCGAAGATGGCGGGCGACGCGCAGAGTGAGCAGGTGTGGCAGGCGCGGGCGAAGGCGCGGCGTGTCCGGCTGATGGATCCGACGTCGCGGCTGGCCACGATCTACCGGTCGCAGCTGGCGACGTCGACGGTGCTGATGCTGCTCGCGGCGATCGGCATCGTGTGGTGCTCGGTGACGGTGGGGCAGTCGCTCGGCGGCGGGCTCTCGTACACGATCGAGCCGCTGTTCTCCGTGCCGCTGCTGGTGATCATGGCGCTGCACGCCCTGGCCGCGCAGAACCGCACCACGTTCCTGGAGGACATCCAGGCGTGGAAGGTGCGCGCGGTCGAGATCGCGCTGTTCGCGATCACGATCGGCCTGCAGGTCTCGGCGGTGCTGCCCAAGCTGGCGTCCGCGGGAGCGAACAGCGCGACGCTGCTGATCACGCACCTGTTCCCGCCCGCGCTGATCGTGCTCGCGGTGACGCTGCAGCCGATGGCCTCGGCGTTCATGTCGCGGCTGCTGACCACGGTGTACATCGAGGCCGGGGTGGACACGAAGCGCCTCGGGTCCGATGAGGTCAACCTGCTGCAGCGGGTGAAGACGATCAACACGCTGTGGGTCGCCGGACAGCTTCGCTCGGCGAACCCGGAAGACCCGGCCGACAAGTCCGCGGGTCCCTCGGTGAAGGCCGTGCAGGACGTGCTCGGCATCCGCAAGGAAGCCGTGCAGGCCGGTGTCGACGGCTGGTGGCAGATGTACGGACCTGCGGAAACGCACCGGCCGTAGCCTGACCAGCAGGACGAACAAGAGCCCCCGGGACTTCGGTCCCGGGGGCTTTGTCGTGGGGGAGGGCGGCTACTTCGTCCGGCGCTCGACCACGACGTTCGACGGCGTGCTGCCGCCGAGCACCGCGCGGATCTGCTCGGCAGCGACGCCGTAGCAGAGCGCGGACGTCCCGGGCACGGTCCGGGACATGTGCGGGCTGATGATCACCCCGGGGCTGGTCCAGAGCGGGTGATCGGCCGGAAGTGGCTCGGGGTCGGTGACGTCGAGCGCGGCCCGCAGCCGTTCGGCCTTGAGCTCGGCGACCAGCGCGTCCGTGTCGACGATCCGGCCGCGCGCGGCGTTGACCAGCAGGGCGCCGTCCGGCATGGCGGCCAGGAACGTGTCGTCCACCAGGCCCTCGGTCTCGGGTGTGAGCGGCGCGAGGATCACCACGACGTCGTGCTCGGGGAGCAGGGCGGGCAGCTCGTCGGCGGTGTGGACGCCGGCGCGGGCGTTGCGGACCACCAGCGTGGCCTCGGCCTCGAAGGCGGGCAGCCTCCTGGCGACGGCCATCCCGATGGCGCCGGCGCCCACGATCAGGACGCGCTTGCCCGCGAGCGTGTCCGCGTCGACCTTGCGGTGCGCCCACGTGCCGCGGTCCTGGTAGCGCACCAGCGCGGGCCACTGCCGGTACAGCGCGAGGATCGCCGAGAGCACCCATTCCGAGACGGGCCCGGCGACGGCCCCGCGGGCGGTCGCGAGCAGGACGTCGGCGGGGACGTCGCCGGACCACTCGTCGGCTCCGGCGGTGAGTAGCTGGACAAGCTGCAGGTCCGGGAGCTGCGCCAGCAGGGGAATCGGGCGGTGGCTACCGCGGTAGGGCGGAATGAGAACACCCGCCGAGCGGTGCTCGGCGGGCAGTTCCGGCGCGGCCGGGGCGTAGCGCACAACCTCGACGCCGTCGACGTCGGCGAGCAGCTGGGCGCCCACCTCGTCGTCGTGCTCCTGGCTGACAAGAACCTGCATTCGGGCCCTTTCTCGTGGCCCGCCGGTTCATCGGTGGGCGTGCACTCCCCACCGTTCCAGCACCTGCTCGGTCTGCTTGTGCAGGGGCGGGTCCTGGATCGAGTTGTTCAGGATGACGTGCTGGGCCATGGCCGGGGTGTACGTCATGTCCAGCCCGGCGACGTAGGCGTCCCAATTCTCGAGCTTGTAGTCGTCGCGGGCGGCGCCGCGCCGGCGGAGGTAGGTCCGCATGCTCTCCTCGTCGCAGCGCACCCACAGGCCCCGGACCTGCGCGGAGTGCGCGCTGAAGTCCGCGATGAACCGCTGGCACCACGCCGGGTCCTTCAGCTCCTTGGTGAACGGCGCCGTCACGATGACGCTGTTGCCGCAGGCGACGTTCTCCAACGCGACCTCGCGCAGCGACTCGTACTCGGCCGGGCGGATCTTGGTCAGGTAGGTCTCGCTCTCGCGGTCGCGCGGGTCCAGGCCGAGCGAGCGCAGCATCGACTCGACGACCGGCCGGGTGATCGAGTCCTTGTCGAGCATCGCCCACCCGGTCGCGCGGGCGATGATCCGGCCGGTCTCGGTCTTGCCGGACCCGGCGTAGCCGCCGACGACGATCACCATCGGCTCCGGACGGCGGCTCCCGCCGCGTTCGTGCTGGTCCGGGCCCGGGTAGTTCACCAGGCGGCCCGCGCGGTCGCGGTTGATGACCAGTCCCTCGTCGGCCAGCTGCGCCATGGCGCGGGTGATCGTGGCGACGGAGGTCTTCCACTCGTCGGCGAGCACGCGCGTGGTGGGCAGCTGCTCCTGGTGCCGGTACTTCCCGGCCTCGATGTCGGTGCGGAAGGCGCGCGCGACCTCCAGGACGCTGCTGCCTCGCTGCAGATCTCCGGGTCCGGTCACGGCACTCTCCGTCAACTAGTGGAACAAGTCTGAATCAGATAGTAACAGGCTGGACCAGTGATCGGCAGTGTGAACCGCTCCCCAGCTGGTGGAAATCTCCGGACCAGCAGGAATCTTGAAATACCCACTTGCGTAGCACTGATTCAGACTGTTACAGTCTGGTACAGCAAGAGGGACACGGAACACAGAACGAGGGTGGACACGATGGCGATCATCTACTGGCTGACCGGGGCTTTCGCACTTGCGGCGCTCGTCTGCGTCCGTTCGCGAGCAGCGGCCCCGGGGATGTTCTTCACCGCGTTGACCATCGTGCTGCTGATGATCACGCCGGTCGGGCACGACGTCCTCGGCTTCCTCTTCCAGACCGGCTCGAAGATCGCGGAAGGCGGAGCCAAGTGATCAAGCGACTGCAGGACGTAATGGACGTCCTCGACGAACGTCTCAGCGACGGAATGGATCACCACGCCGAACGCAGCGGCTGGACGGTCGAGCGATCGGGCCGGTTCGGGCTGACCAGGACCTACGTCCGGCGGCAGTGCGGCAAGACGAACAGCGACGCGGAACCGAACCTCGCGCGCGAAGGTCGAACTGATGTTTACCCTGGAAGGCACCAGGTCGGAGACACCGACGTGGTTTTGGCGTGGCGGGAACTGGATTCGGCCTCCGGCCCCCGCCACTCGACACAAGGAGAGTGAACCTCCGTATGTCTAGCAACGAGTTTGACACGTCCCGTGACGTCAAGACAGGACTGGGTGGGGCCGCGCTGCTGGCCGGTTCCATCGGCATCGGCCAGCTGCCCTACGACAGCGTGGACAGCATCTACCAGCCCGTCGCGCACGTCGTCGACACCGCGCTCACGGTCGGCGGGGTCGCCGGCGGCCTGCTGGTCGCCGGATCGGTCGCCCACGGCTTCTACGGCAACAGCCGCACCGCCCACCGGCGCCGGGTCTTCCACGCGCCCGGCTGGGCCAACCGACACAGCTTCGCCGACCATCTCGGCGCGAAGGCGATCCGCCGGGCCGGGCAGCAGACCCGGCCCTCGCTGGCCAACCGGGCCGACCGGCGCGCGGCCAAGGCGACGAACTCCGACTTTGGCCAGTTCCTCGGCAAGGCGGTGACGGGCTTCCGCCCGGCCCGCGGCTCCGAGGTCTTCGCCGACTTCCAGAAGTCCCTGCTCTTCGTCGCCCCGCCGGGCGCGGGCAAGACGGCCCTGATGCTGCACTCGCTGATGGACGCCCCCGGCTCGGTGCTGGCGACCTCGACGAAGCCGGACATCTACACGCTGACCTCCGAGCTGCGCGCCGAGCTCGGCCCGGTGTACCTGTTCAACCCGCAGAACGTCGGCGGGCTGCTGAGCACCTTCGGGTGGGACCCGCTGATCGGGTGCGAGCACTACCAGGTCGCGCAGGACCGGGCCACGGCCCTGGTCAAGGGCACGCGGGCGATCACCGCCATGCAGGAAGCCAGCTGGGGCGAGAAGTGCGTCGAGATCATGAGCAAGTACCTCATGGCGGCCCGGCTGTGGGGACAGGACCTCCGGGCCGTCGCATACTGGCTGGCGCACCCGGACGACGAGACCGCGGTCCGCATCCTGCAGCAGTTCCCGAGCCACGTCCCGGACGGCTGGGCGGCGTCACTGGAGGCGGAGATGCGCTCCAGCGCGGACCGCATGAAGGGCTCGATCTGGAGCCTGGCGCGCGGCTCGGTGTCGTTCATGTCGAACCCGGTGATCGCGCAGGCGTGCACCAAGGGCGCCGGGGAATCCTTTAACGTCAAGGAATTCGCGCTCTCGCGCGGCACGCTGTACCTGCTCGGCGACAGCTCCGACGAGACGATCGCGCCGCTGCTGGCGGCCCTGACCGACTACGTGTACCGCGACTTCAAGGCGCTGGCACAGGTCCAGCCCGGCGAGCGCCTGGACCCGCCGTTCGGGTTCTTCCTCGATGAGGTCACCAAGATCACGCCCGTGCCGCTGGCCGACTGGGCCGCGGACATCCGCAGCCACGGCGGCTACATCACGGCCATCACGCAGTCGTTCGCGCAGATCGAGGACCGCTGGGGCAAGGAAGGCTTGGCCGCGATCAAGGGCCTGTTCTCGAAGGTGATCCTGCCCGGCATCCAGAATCTGCAGGATCTGGAGGAGCTGTCCAAGCTGGTCGGCACCCGGGAGGTCGACGCCGTGAGCGAGGGCGAGACCGACAGCGCCTCGGGCCGGTCGAAGTCGCGCAACCGCAGCAAGCGCAAGGAGCTGATCCTGCCGCCGGAGGACATCCGGATGCTGCCCCCGATGCACGCGCTGATCATGATCAACGAGTCGAAGGCGGTCGTGACGAAGTTCAAGCACGGCCAGATCCGGGCCAAGAAGATGACCGAGGGCCTGCGGGCGGCCAAGGCCAAGGCTCGGCCCGACGACCCGGGCACCGTGAACGCGCAGGTGACGGCGTGAGCGAAGTCGAAGACCTCACGGCCGAGCACCGCGAGTTCGCGGCCGAGGTCAACGGGCACCTGACGAAGGTCACCGACGACCTTCGGCAGGTGTCCGGCTGGGCCGGGGAAACCGGCCCGGTGATCGAGTCGCACACCGACGCGCTGGCCGAGCACGCCGAGCAGCTGGAGAAGGACACCGAGCTGCTGGCGGGCCTGCGCGAAGACATCAACGCCATCCTCAAGGAGTTGCGCCGCAAGGCGAAGTACCAGCCGATCGACTGGCGGGCGCTGACCGCCGAGGAGGCGGAGGTGCTGTGGGTCGAGCTCGGCGAATGGGTTTCCGCCGAGCTGGTCGACGTCTACAGCGCCAGCCGGGCGCAGCTGCCGGACTGCTGGCCACTGCACCCCGCCGCGGTGCGGCACCTGTCGTGGCTGTGGACGGCGTACCAGGCCGCCTACGACCAGGCGGCCGGGCCGAACCCGGCCGCCGAGTGGAACGTGCGCTGGCACGGCGACGGGCTCGCCGAGCTGCAGGCGTCGGTGCTGCGGGACACTTCCACCCGAGGGCTGCGCAAGTGCTCGCTGGGGATGCACTTCGACCAGCCGCTGCCCGGAGTCCCGGGGGCGCCGCAGCCGGGCGGGCAGGTCCCTCCTCGAGTTCCGGTCGGGCACGCCCCGGGGCAGCAGCAGGGCCCCGGACCGTACGGACCTCCGCCGATGCCCGGAACGCCGGCGCCCTGGCAACAGCAGGGTCCGCCGCAGTTCGAGCCGCGCCCTGGTACCGCTCCGCTCCCGGTTCCGCCGGGCGGGCAGCCCTCGGGTCCGAACTACACGCAGGACGACCCGGCGGGGGAATTGGCCCGGCGGGAGTTCTGGTGGCCACAGCTGGTGCGGGCCCGGGAGGTCGACGTCGCCGCGCGGCGGGAGACCGAACGGCTGGCCAAGGAGGCCGCCGAGCAGGAAGCCGCCAACAACTGAATCACCGGCCACTAAGGCCCCTGAACCGGCGTATCCGCTGGTCCAGGGGCCTTTTCCGTATCCGGGCCGGGGCGGGGACGTCGGCGGGGTGAAGTGGCACCGGCGGGCCCTGGTCCCGCCCGGACCAGACCCACGGCGCCGCCGGGTTCTCCATGATCACCCTGCAGCCGGGTATGGTCCTTTGCACTGGTACGGCTGGTCGGCCGATACCGCCGAGCGCGGGTTCAAGACGCTGCGGGACCTCGGCTTGCTGCAGGTGTTCATGCGGTCCAAGAAGGCACCGCTGAGCCCCACTGGCTTGACCGAGGTCAACCAGTACTACCTCCTCGGCCCGTTCGCGCAAGCACGCACGGCGCCGACCACCGAAGACTTCATGGCGCAGGCCTTGGCGACATTCGACGCGCCGGCGCCCGCCGATCCGAGCAGAGAGAAGACCACCGCATGAGCACCCCGCCCCCCGGCGGATCCGCCGGCACCCCGCCCGCGGCGCTGCCGCCCGCTGCCCCCGTGCGGCTGTTCTACATCGACGACTCCGGCGCGGAAGACACCGGATGGGCGGTGTTCGCCTGGATCGAGTGCACGTTCCCCAACTGGTCGAACGGCCTTCGGGCGTGGCTGGACCTGCGGAAATCGCTGTACGCGCAGTACCAGATCCCGCCATCCGCCGAGCTGCACGCGACCCAGTTCATCAACGGACGCGGGAACCCCTCGCAGAACCCCGGGGTGAACATGTCCAAGCGAGCGCGCCAGGCGGTCGCCGAGCAGGCGCTGGCGACGATCTGCGCGTCCGCCGAGCTGCACGTCGGCGCGGTCTACCGCCAGACACCGGCTCGCAGGAAGGCGTACGCAACCGAGCGGGACGCCACCTACGTGGGCCTGGTCGACCACCTCGACACCCGGCTCGGCGCGGCGGGGGAGAACGGAATGATCATCATGGACGGCAACGGCACCGCGTCGGGCGCCTACTACGCCGCGCACCGCGGGCTCAAGCTGAGCTCGCGCAACCTGATCGAGGACCCGCTGTTCGTCCCGGCGCACCGCTCGGCCTGGGTCCAGATGGCGGACTTCGTGGCCTGGACGACGTACCAGGGCCTGCAGCGGCACCCGGGCAAGCGGTTCACCTGGGACTGGTACGACCGGTACCTGCGGGCCTGCGACGTCAACGGCGGCCCGGTGGAGGTCTGAAAGACCCCCGAAATAAAGCTAGACCTGCCAATCCACATGTGTGGGGCAGGTCCGCAAGAAGACTTTAGCACGTCACTGCACATGACTGCACACGGATGTACTCCACGGCACAGCGACGCGAAACTGCCGTCTCAGCGGGAGGTATCGACCGTTCACTCCGGCGCTACGGCTCGGCTGGTGCCGCGCGCTGGACGTCCGCCGTATCCTGAAGGGCAAGCCAGCGGCGAAAGGGCGCGGCCATGCCGGTCAGCTTCAGCGAGCACAGCGTCGATCCGGACGACCCGGACGGCGCTTTTCGTCGTCTCGCCAGCCCGGACTCGATCGCGGCCGCCGGCGCCCTGCAGGACCCGTCTCCGTGGGTCGAGCCGGACTACAGCACCGTGGCGAAAGAGCACGAAATCGCAGGTCCGGGCCCTCATCGGAACTGGCCGGGCCCACCCCTGGTGATGCCCGCCGGCCTCCTGCCGGACGGCCTGCCCTACAGCGGCGACGATATGGACAACGCCCGCCGGATCGAAGGCACGGTCTCGCGCAACGAAGTCGAAGCGGACGCCTGCGTGCGCGCCTTTGAACGTCAGCAGCGGCTTCTGCGGCGCGAGGCGGGCATCGAACGCGGTTACCGTGACGCGACTGGTCGGCACGACCCACCTGCGGCTTACGAGGCGATCGTCGAGCTGCACCGGCGGGAGCGCGAACAGCGCCGCCGGCGCGCCAGCTGACCCGCTGCTCGGACCTTCTTCACCAGCCCTCTGACCGGCCGGACCTGCGCCGGACCGGTCAGAGGTGCATCTCGCGCTCGGCGTTCCGGGACTGCTCGCGGGCCTGCTGAGCGGCCAGGTCGCGCAGCCGCTGCTGCTGGTTCTCCTGCTGGGCCTCGCGGTCGACGCGCTCGCGGTCGGCCCGGCGGCGCTCCTGCTCGGCGGCCTCGTCGCGGTCGGTGTCCCACCCGCTGCGCAGGTCCCGCCCGGCGATCGTCTCGTCCGAGAGCTTCGCGACGGTCTCGGCGTTCTTGATGGTCAGGTCCACGTCGTCGCGGACCTTGCCCAGCGCCACCCGGTCGGAGGCCTCGGCCTCGATCGGGAACAGCTGCTCCTGGGCCGGGTCGACCTCGACCGGCGCGGGGAACCGCTCCTCGTCGACCTCGGCCATCTCGTCGAGCCGGTACCGGGTGCCGTAGTCGCCCCGCTCGTCCTCGCGGTCCGCTTCGGCGGGCTTGCTGGCCTTCTCGGCGTCCTCGCGCTGCTGGTCCAGCTCGTCCCACGTGACGTCCTCGACGACGTCGGCGTCCTCGATGTCGGCCTCGGCCTGCACCTGGCGCTCGTCGGCGGACTCGGGCTCGGCGGGCAGCAGCTCGCCGTCGAGCGCGTCGTCGACCGCCAGCTCCGTCCCCGCGACCGGCGCGTCGGCGTCGACGGCCGGGTCCGTGCTGACCTCGGTCTCGAACAGCGTCGGCTCGTCGGCCTCGACGTCCGGACCTGCCGCCGTGTCCTGCTCGGCCTCGACGGCCTCGGGCTCGACCACCTCGGCGTCGACGACCTCGACCTGCGGCTCGACGACGGGGCGGTCCTCATCCATCGGCAGCAGTTCGCCCTCGACGGCCGAAGCGTCGTACTCGGCGGCCGCGACGCGGGCGTAGTCGGTGTTCGCGCGGCCGCGCTCGCCGAGCAGGGCCATCTGCTCGGCCTCGTCGGGCTGCTCGACCTGCAGCTCGCCCCGCCGGTCCAGCTCTTCGGTCGCGATGGCGGCCTTGTCGGCCACCTCGGTGGTGTGGGCGGCCCACCGTTCGCGGGCCTCCTCCAGGCGCTCGTACCGCTCGGCCGCGGCGGCGTGCCGCTCGCGCAGCCGGTCGGCGCGCTCGGCGCGGTCGACCAGCTGCTGCAGCTCCGGCGTGATCTCGCCCTCGGTCACCGCGGCCTCGGCCTCGACCTGGGCCCAGCGGGTCACCGACTCGCGCCGGTACTCCTCGGCCAGGATCTCGGCCTGCTCCAGCTCGCGGGCGACGTAGACCGGCGCCCACTCCTGCTCGCGCTCCCAGCGGTCGACCTGCGCGCGCAGCTCGTCGACCGAGAGTGTCTGGTGGTCGGCCTGCTGCTCCGGCCGTCCCAGCGCCTCCCACGCCCGGTGCCACGTGATGTGCTGAACCGGGTCCTGCTCGCGCGACGGCGCCGAGCCGATGGTCATCTGGTCGTCGTCGATCCCGTACATCTCGCGGTACGTGCCCACGGCGGCGACGCGCGCGGCCCAGTCCTGGCGGGCGGCCATGTCGGTCTCGTCGGGCAGTGGGCCGAGCTCCATCAGTGCCCAGTCCGGCGGCGCGAGCACGGCGGCGCGGGCCATCATCTCGGTCCGCTCGTCCATCTTGCGGCCGAGCTCCTGGGCGTACTCGCTGACGGTGCCCGCGGCCGACTGCAGGCGGCGCGTCCACCGGCCCGGGACCGGCCGGTCGCCGGCGGCCGCCACGATCTTCTCGATCCGCGAGCGGAGCGTGGCGCTCATCGACGTGGCGTTGTCCAGCGAGCGCTCGTCGGCGGCCAGCGCGGCGGTCAGGACGCGCTCGACGTCGAACCCGCGCAGTTCGGCGTTCTGCAGCGACGTCATCAGCCGCTCGTGGCCCTCTTCCTTGCTGATCCAGTCCAGCCGGTCCGGGCCGAGCCCGGCGAGCAGGACGTCGTTGTGGTGGTCGGCCATCGCGTCGCGCGCGGCCAGCGTCCACACCGCGCCGATCTCCTGCAGCGAGTCGGCCGACTCCAGCGCCGCGCGGTAGGTCTCGGTGGCCGAAACCTGCGCGCCGTCGTTGCCCAGAACCTCGCGCAGCACGTCGGTCGCGGCGACGCTGTAGGTCTCCGGGTCGTGCTGGTCGGCGTCGGACTCGGTAACCGCGTAGAAGTAGTTCGCGTCCCGGCCTCGGGTGCCCTCGACGTAGGCCGAGTTGCGGGACATGCCGCGCTCGACCAGCGAGTGCGAGGTGTCGGTGGTGCGGCCCTGCACCGAGTGCACAGTGCCCGCGTATGCGAGGGTCGCGTGGTCCTCGACGTAGTCGGGCAGCAGCCAGACCTTCGAGCCGTCGCGGTGGCGCTCGACCTCCAGGCGGCCGCGCTCGTCGACCCCGAGCACGGTCATGAGCTCGCGGTTAACGACCATCCGCCCGTTTTCGCTGACCGGGTTGTGGTCGTTGAGTCGAGTCTGGATGACGTCGCCGACACCGCACGCGTTGTCATCGCTAAGCCGCGCGATCTCTTCGCCGCTGACCTTCCCGAGGGCGACCAGCTCATCCCGAACGCGCCGGGAAAGCTCGGCGGCGTCCTCGTTCGACTTGACGACCAGGACGGACTCGCGGCCTTCGAGGACGTCGGCCATGTAGCCGCGCACCGCGGCCTCGCCCATCTCGACCTTCGAGCCGCCACGCAGTCGACCGTGCTGCTCGTAGGCGGTCAGCGCCTCGGCGTCGCCGACGCGGAACTTCAGGCTGGCGTCCTGCTCCCACTGGTTACGGAAGCGCCAGACCTGCGCGAGCTCGAACGGGGTCGCGTCGCGGGTCATCAGGTCGAGCAGGCCGCCGGTGCCCACGGCGGCGAGCTGGTGGTGGTCCCCGGTGTACAGCAACTTGCCGTCCGCCTGGCGGACCAGGCGCGCGATCTTCGCCAGCTTGTCGGTGTCGGCCATCCCGGCCTCGTCGACCACGATCATGGTCCCGCGCGCCAGTGCCTCCTTCGGTGCGCTGCCGTCCTCGGGCATGTACTTCGCCAGGAACATGGCCGTGTTCAGCGCCTCCAGGCCCTCGCCTTCGAGCACGTCGGTAGCGCGCTGGCTCGTCGCCAGGCCCATCACCGGCGCGCCGAACTGCTCGCGCCACAGCCGGTCCAGCTGGCCCACGGTCGTGGACTTGCCGGTCCCGGCCGGGCCGATCAACGTGTCGGCGGCCTTGCCGCTGGTGAGGATGCCGACGACGGCGTTCAGCTGGTCCGGCGACAGTCCGGCGGCCTGCAGGTCGGCCCGCACCGCGGCGACCCGCTCGGCGACCAGCTGCGGACCGGCGACCGTGTGCGCCTCGGCGACCAGCGCCTTCTCGGCCGAGATCTGGTCACGCGTGGCGTAGCGCAGCGACGACGCGGCCCGGTAGATCGGCTGGCCCTCAGCGACGCCACCCTCGCGCAGCGCGTCGGGGACGCGCACCCGGTCGCGACCGCTGAGCGCGAGGACGTCGGCCGGGCCCTCCGGCGACACCGCGCGGGCCACCAGGCGGTTGATCTCCTCGGGCGCGGCCTGGCCCCACGAGACCTCGCCGATCAGCTTGTTCAACTCCAACGCCAAGGCCGTCTCGTCCCACGTGGCGTGCATGCCCTGCGTCCGGTTCACGGCCTCGACGATCAGCTCGTCCTCGGTCGCGAACTTCGGCTGACCGGCGGGCAGGCCGTCCTTCGCGATCTTCTCGGCAGCGGCGGCGACGTTGGCGACCTGGTCCTTCAGCACGTCCTCGCCCTGGCGACGGGCGTAGCGCTCGGCCAGCGCCGCAGGCGACTCGACGCTCTTCGCCTTGCGGGTGTTGGCCCACGCCTCGCGCCGCATCGCGGCCATCGCCTGACGACCCGGCTCGTGGCCGTGCTCGGTGCGGTAGTCCTCGACCAGGGTCTCGAGTCGCTTGTCGATCGCGGCCCGCCGGCCGGACGACTCGTCGCACAGAACGCGGTCGACGCCGACGATCTCGCGGGTCTTGCCGTCCGCGCGCCACGCGAACCGAGCACCGGTCGCCTCGGTGACCAGCTCCTCCACGCGGCGCTCGTACACGACGTCCGCCGCGCCCTTGAGCGGCTTGAACTGCTGGCCGTCGACCGCGTAGATCCGGCCGTCCTCGGTCATCGTGCGGTTCAGGATCGCGGCGTGCGTGTGGATGTGCGGGTCGCCCTCACGGCTGGAGGAGTGCTCCCACAGCGTCATGACCAGACCCTTGACCTTGGCGTACTCGCCGACCGTCGCGCGGGTTCCATCCTCGCGCGTGACCGTGGTGTGGCGGCCGACGCGGGTCGTCGTCACCCCGCTCTGGATGAAGTCGAGCGCTTCGCGGACCGCGCGGTTGTGTGCCTCGGTGACCTTCGCTGCGAGCTCGTGCTGGCCGTTAGCCTCCAGCGCCGCGCGGTACACGCTGACGCTCTTCACCGGCGAGAAAGTCAGGTCGTAGTAGCTCACGGCCTGCCGCTTGGTCGCCCTCACCTCCCGGCGGATCTGCTCCTGCCGCTCCTCGCCCGCGTTCGGCTCGGCGGCGAGCGCGGCGGCCAGCCGGTCGGCCTGGCTCGCGTAGGTCCGCGGCCTGCGGCCGAGCGGGACCGCGTTGCCCTCGGCGTCGGTCTTGTCGAAGTGCTCCAGGCGCCCGTACACGGCGCGCATCTGCTCCGCCGTAACTTGTTGGCCATCGGCCAACCCGAGCATTTCCAGGCCGTTACCAGCCCAAACGCCGTCCGGCTCGCCGAGCTCGGCACCCTTGAGCATGTACTCCGCACCGTGGCTCGACGCGTCCCGTGAATGCGCAGCGTGATCGTGCTCCGCGCAGCCGGCGGCCCGCAGCAGGTATTCGGCACCTGCCATCCCGGCCGAGATCGCGGTCATGCGGAGCATGAAGCGATCTTACCAGGCGCATCGCTGATGCATTGGCACACGATCTTGAATCCTTTTATCTCTTGGGTGAGCAGATGACAACCGGAACGGCAATCGAGAACTAGCAGGGCACAAAACAGGCGGACACACAGGTGAGGGACAGAAAGTGGACATAAACACACAGGGTGACAGCAGGGCAGGGCGGAAGGCACCCCGGTTGGCCCGCACCTCCGGCCCGGACGCGCCCCGCGCGGCTGGGCCGGGCCTCCCCCCGAGCCGCCGCCTGCTGCTCCCCAACCCAGACACGGCATCCGCAATGCAGCGGCCCGCGCCAGCTCGCCCCGCCCCCAGTCGCGTGCCTCGACCGCGAGCAGAGCCCCCGCTTGACCGGAGGGCGGCAACGGTCCCGGGTCGGTTCTTCCCTCCCCCGCCCCCGGCCAGCTTCGGCGGCCGTCCGGCCCGAGGACTGAACCAAGGGTTCAGCGAAAAAGGGCACCTTTTGCCATATCTTGCTCTACCGGCCCAGCGGCTGAGCGCGGCCAGAGAGTAACTCTCTGGCATATCTTGCTCTACCGCTTCCGCCCCGCCGGCCCTCCTGCTCGGCGCCCTTCGCTGACCGATCTCCGGCCGAAAATCGTGCACCAAAGCCAGACACAAGGTGGCCGTCGTCTCGCGGCCAGTGACGCTCGTCCCCGGCCGCTCACACGCGGCCCTGGAACGCGAAAAAGGGCCGACCGCAGCCGACCCTCGCTCGCACCGGGAGGTCACGCGCTGGCGGCATCCTCCTTGGATGCAGTGCCCCCGCTGGCGAGCCCGTCTGAGACGGGACGCTGCTGCACGTCCTCCACCGGAGGCGGCTCGGTCACGCCCGCCACGGCGGCGGATGGAACGCTCGCGACAGGACGTCCGACCGGACTCGGCTCCGACGCAGCCGTGCCCTTCGCCTCCCCCTCGCCCCTGGCGTCCTTGACCATCCGGCGCACCCGCTTCACCGACAGGCCTACCCACCCGGCAACCTCCTCGACCGACCGGCCGAGCTCGGTCAGCTCGGCCAGCGACCTGGCGGCGTCGCGCTCGCTCGCCACCCGCCGAGACACGGCGGCCGTCCGCAGCTGCTCCGCCTTCGCCTCCAGTGCCGCCAAGTCCTTGGCGAGCTTGGCGTCGACCCCATCGCCCGCCTTGACTGCGGACGCGTACCGAGCGAGCGCCGCGTCCTCGCGCGTCTTGCGCTCCGCCGCCGCCTTGTCCGCCGCGTCCCGCCGCGCCTTCAGCTCCGCCAACGTCCCCGGCTTGCCCTGCCCCTGCTGCGCCATCTCGTGCTCCAAGTCCGTTCCTGCTGGTCCGACAGTGATCACCACAAGCCTAGCCCGAATGCCCGGCGCGAACCGGCGTTGCTTATCTGCCCAGATAAGAGACACTGGTCGGCGTGACCAAGTTCGAGGTAGCCGTGGAGGACCACGTCGCCGAGCGGGTGGGC
This sequence comes from Amycolatopsis sp. NBC_01480, assembly GCF_036227205.1. Classification (NCBI taxonomy): domain Bacteria; kingdom Bacillati; phylum Actinomycetota; class Actinomycetes; order Pseudonocardiales; family Pseudonocardiaceae; genus Amycolatopsis; species Amycolatopsis sp. NBC_01480. The sequence goes on from NZ_CP109443.1 coordinate 24,117, forward strand.
GCCGTGGTCGAGGCGCACATCGAAGAGTCGACGGCCTGGTGGTCCGGCCAGCTCGCCGCGGTGCACGCCATCGGCAAACCGGCGGTGCGCCGGGCAGAGCTCGCCAAGCTCCGCGCCGAGCGCGACCGCCGGCGGGCCGCCGGGGAACACTTCGACACCATGTCGTCCGTCATCGTCTACCAGCTGCTCGCCGTGCTCGACGGGAAGGGCTGGCGGGGCCGTCGCTGGCGGCCGATCCCCCACGGCGAGGGTGAGCTGCCCGGCCGCCGATGGGGTGTCGCGCCGAACTCGCGCGGCTACCTGAGCGGCCGACTCCGGGTCCACTTGCCCGCGGACCTGGCCGAACTCATGCGGCGGGCGACCTGGTGGACGTCGGCACCGGCGACGACCCGGCTGCAGGAGCTCGCCGGGTACCGCACCCTGTCCGCCGACCAGCTCGCCGAGCGCACCCGGCTGCGCACGCAGGTCATCACCACCGGCGACCTGATCCGGGAAGCCGCCGACCAGCTTCTCCCCCGCTCTTGAAACGGCGATCCTGACACGCTGGCACGCATGAAATCTGGGCAGATAAAAGACAGCTGCGGGTCCTCGAAACACCCGTTGAGCTGCTTGTTTGCGCTTGACGCGATGCCGTACCGTTGACTTCATGAGTGTGGGTCTGCGGTTGAACGGGGACGAGAACGAGGTGGCGGCGGTCGTCGAGCTGCTGGCCTCGGTACTGGAGATGGCGAGCAACGGCCGGACGTACCCGAACCGGGGCGGCTTCGGCGTGCGGGTGTACGCCGAAGTGCGGCCGCTGAGCTCGTCGTCGGGACCGGTGTCGGCGACGGCCGCCCGGATGGACCGCAGGAAGTTGCCGTCCGGTCGGCGCGCGGTGCGGGCTCGTGGTGATGTCCGGTGACCAGCTATCAGGGGTGGTCGTCGGTGCCCGCGCACCTGATGACGAAGTCCAGCCTCGCGGACCTGGAGTACCCACGCACGGCCGATGGCTCAGAACCGGCGGGGTGGGTCGACGCGCGCGACGCGTGGCGCGGCAAGGACGACACGTTCGCGCTTGTACGACGCACAGTCCTGCGCGCCGACCGGCTCGACCGGTGGCCAGCTGCGCTCGGCCGCGCAACGTGCCGAGCGGGCATCGGCGAGGGTTGTGCGAGGACTGCGGCGCGCACTGCCAGCGTCCCCTCGGCACCGGTCGTGAGGGCATCGACGCCCGGCCGCTGTGTCCGGCATGTCGGCACATCGCGCTCATCCGTGCCGAGCAGGCGACGCTCGCACGGAAGCGAGCACGGACCGCGGGCGACGTGGCCGCGCTGCTCGCCGGGCTGCCGGTGGCGGTGGTCCAGGTGGATCTGCACGAACCGCCGATGACGGACGCGGGTCGACGTCGCCCTGTCACGGCCGGACGCGTCCGGGCCTGCGAGCTCGACGGGCGGCGGCTGCTCGACGTGACGGTGCGGCTGGTCGGTCCGCGTTCCCAGTGGCTGCCCGCCGGCGCGCTCGACCCGGCCGAGGTACTGCCCCGCCTTCGCCGGGCGCTGGCCGATCGGCGGCTGGTGGCCTGGTCGCATGCGGACCTCGCCGGGCTGCGCCAGGTCGACCCGGACGGCGGGTACCCGAGTGAGCGCGAAGAGATGGCCTGGTCTCCCGTGATGGACCGGTACGTCGAGACGGACGTCGACTCGAACCTGACGGCGAACCGGGCGGCCGCGCGGTCGGTGGTGATCGGCCCGCTGGCCGAGCAGTGGCGTGGTCAGCTGGACCCACGCACCCGCCGTCTCGTGCCGTGCTTCGCACCGGGCACTCCGGACCGGCTGGCGTTGATGCTGTCCAGGATGGCCGCGTCGGTGGACGCGTCGGCGCTGGTGTCGACGACGTCGGCGAGCTGATTCCGGTCGGTCAGATCCGGCGGACGTCGTCCGGGTTGGCTTGAACCTGCACCTGGCGGGTGCCCAGCGGGGAGTAGATGGTGAACGAGACGGTGACCTTGCCCCACCCGGTGCCGGTCACCACTCCCCTGCTGCCCTGGGGTACGAACTCGCTGAAGCCACCGCCGAGGTTCCGGACGGTCATCACTTCGTGCCCGGCGGCGATCTGGGGCAGCGGCGCGGGCCCGCGCCCGCGGCCGACGCTCGGCCGGGCCGGGCCACGCGCCCGGACGCCGGCGTACACGAACGCAGCGCCGAGCACGGCCAGGAACACCGACACGAAGAACCCGAAGTTCAGGCCCTGGCAGACCACGAACACGCCGAGCGCGCACGCTCCCGCGAACAGGACGCGCCAGTCGGGCAGTGATCGACGTCGAGACATGGGTGGATGCTGCCACGCCGTGTGCCCTGTTCGCGGGAGAACACGATCACGTCGCCGGGATGGTCGAACGGCGGGCCGCGCGCGGTGGGGGTAGTGATCAGGAACCCCTGGGACCTGCGGGTTTTCTCGGTTACGCTCGACAATCACGGATGGGGACGGGGAGGACGGACACGTGAGCGGACGACCGGAAGCAACCGGGGGCGGCTACAACGACCGGGGCCCGGACGACTTCGACCGCGACGCCTGGCAGGAATTCACGCCCTGGCGGCCAGGTGATCCCTCGACGGCCGGGGAAGCTCCGCCGAGCTACTACGGCGGGAACGCTCTCGATGACCAGATCTACCGGCCGGGTTCCGGTGACGGCCGGGCCGCCCCGCCGGCCGAGGAGCAGCAGAGCGGGAATCCGGGCGCGGTCGCGGACCAGGGCGGCCGCCGGGGCTCGTGGTGGACCGAGGCCAACCCGCGGAAGCTGCAGGGCGGCGACAAGGTGCGTGCGACCGGCGCGCTCGGTGGGGACTTCATCTCCAGCGTGCAGCGCGGCACGACGGGCCGGATCGTCGAGACGAGCAGTGGCCTGCTGGGCGGCGAGCGGGCGACCGTCCAGTTCGACAACGGGTACGAGCTCACGAACGTCCCGGTGGAAAAACTCGAGCGGCGCGGCTGGCTCGACTGACTGGCGGCCGCGGACCTATGTCCTCGGCGCCAGCGTCGCCTCGAGGCCCTTATCACCCTCGCGCAGACTCAGCACCTGGTCCTCACCAGGGTGCCGCACCGCTTTCGGCACGTTGTACAGCGCGGTGGCGAACGGGACCGTCACGTCCGGGTCGTTGAAGTCCGCGCCGCACGGGCACCGCACCTCCGCCAGCAGCGTGATCCTCAGTCCCTCGGTGCGCCCGCACTCCGGGCACGTGACCGTGCGGTCCTGTCCATCCGGCCCGGTGATCACGAGCGGGCCGTGAATGGACGTGCCCGTGTTCGTCCACGGATTGCGGTCCGGGTCCATCATCAGGCGCTGATGTTTCTGCAGGACATCGAAGCGCTCCCACGGCTCGCCGAGCTGATCATCGGTCATGCCCGCCAGTATTGCGCCGCTTCTCCGGTCTTGCACCCACCCCGGGCCGCCCCTTCAGGAAGAGCGGCCCGGTGTGGGCGCGGACTACAAGACCTTCGCGATGGCTTGGCCGAGCCACTGGGCGACGTTCGAGCTGACGGCGTTGCCCGCCTGCATGGTCTGCTCGCCCCGGTTGCCGGTGACCTCGTAGGAGTCGGGGAACCGCTGGGCGCGCAGCTGCTCGCGGGGCTGCAGCATCCGATACCGGACCTCGTTGACGTCGACCGCGACGTCCTGGACCAGGCCGTGCGCATCGCGCGTGGCCACGGTCGAGAGCGGCCGGTCCGGGCGGTGCGGCTTCGCGCCGCGCCGGTACGGGATGACCAGCGAGTGGTGATCGCGGGTGGTCACCGCGCCGAACGGCTCGTCGCGGACGTCCTTCACCGCGTGCTTCGGGTCCAGGTTGCCGCCGAAGTTCTTGACGTAGAACGCGCCCTCCGTGCCGGGCGGGATGGTCAGTCCGTGGTGGTTGCCACCCGCCGACACGGTGCTCAGCGCGTCGTCGAGGCCAGTGGCGGTGCCGTTCCTGCGCAGCACCGTCACGAACGGCGGCACGGTCAGTCCGTCGCCGACCTTCACCGTCCGCGCGTACAACGGCGCTGCGCTGGCCGGAAACGTGCGGCCGTCCTCGTCGGTGCCGTGGGTCAGCGTGACCACGGTCGGCTCGGCGAACATCTCCAGCCCTAGCCGGATCTTGCGCAGCGTGTTCGGCTTGAGCTCCGGCAGCTTGTGCAGGTGGCGCTCGCCGATCTTCACCCCGAGGTTCGACCAGTCGATCGCGGCGGCCGCCGGGAGGACGTACGGCTCGACCAGCGCGTGACGGCACGCCCGGTTCGGGCACCGGTAGTCGTACTGCTGGCGGTACTTGCCGATCTTGCGGCGGGTCGGGTCCGGGTCGCGCCAGGACTGCCGCGCGCGGACCTGCTCGGCGCACTCCGAGCACCAGGCCAGCGGCTTCGGTGCGACGTCGGGCAACCGGATGCCCGTGCGCGTGAGGGTCATGTACAGCCGGTCCCGCCACTGCGGGGCGTGCGGGTTCGTCTCGTCACCGATGTGCGCTGAGGAGACGCTGGTGAACTGGCAGTTGTAGCCGAGCACCTTCATGGCGCTCACCCAGACGTCGAACAGCTCCCAGTCGATCACGTCAACCACGTTCTCGACCAGCACCGCGCGGTACCTGTGCACCTCGGTCGCCCGGATGACGTCCCAGAAGGTGGCGCGGGTCCGCTCGAACGCGCTGTCGTCGCGCGGCTTCTCCTCCTCGTCGAGCCCTTGCATGTCCAGCAGGTCCAGCTGCGCCTTCTTCCGCTTTCGCCCGCCAGCCGGGCTGATCTCGGTGCAGATCGGCGACGCCCACAGAATGTCGGTCCGTGGCAAGCGGCGCATGTCGTAGTTCGAGACGTCGGCGCACAGGTGGCGCGCGTTCTGGAAGTTCAGCTCATGGGTCTCGATCGCGCGTGCCCAGTGGTTGGCGGCCAGCTTGAGCTCGAACCCCGCGCCCGTCAGGCCGATGCTCGAACCCCCAGCGCCACAGAAGATGTCCGTGAACGTGAGCGACAATGGGATCTCCTCCTTCGTGGGGAAGCCCGGTCGGGAGCGTCGAACTGTGAGAGGTGAGGCCGCTCCCGGCCGGTGCGTTGTACCTCCAGTCTAGATTTTTGACTCTTAAGAGTCAAGTAGTTTCCGCAGGTCCGAGCGCTTTTTTCGCGCGCCGACGGGCGACCTTCCCCTCTCCGCAGCGGTGTCGGGGTCCGGTGGCGGAGCCCCGGCGGGTTCGGGCTGGCCCCGTCCGGCCTCCGGGCCGGTGCCCGGGGACTCGCGGCCAGGCACGCCGCCGGCGGAGGCCTTCGCCGAGGCGGGGCCGCTCGTCATCGCCGGGCGAGGTCACTTCGTCGCGCGGGTTGGTCCTCTCGTTGCGGCGTGCCGCTGGCGAAAGCACGGCCAGCTTGGGCCGGAGGGTGCCCCGCACGGGGTGGATCGTGCGTTGTCCCGCGATTCGCCCGGGCGGCGGCCCGCCCGCAGTGACCGAGCTGGATGTGCTCGGTTTCGCCTGCGCCGCAAGGAAAGTACGGGCCGCGTCGTGGCCGAGCCGGGCACGGGCCTACAGGCCTGTGTGCTCGGAACCGTCCTGGTTCCGCAGGGTCATCCCGGTGCGCCCGCACCCGGTGCACCACGTCAGCTCCAGCTCGACCGGGGCGACCTCGAAGGGTGTCACCGGTTCGTCGAACGCGAGGCCGTACTGCGGCCCGCGGTACACGGTGGCGCTGCCGCTGGTGCGGCACTTCCCGCACCGGACATCCTGGTCGACGACGCGGCCGAGGAAGTGACCGTGGCCGCCGCGCTCGCTGGTCAGCTCGAAGGTGGCCAGGTCGGGGTACTGCTCGGCGGTGACGGGTTCGGCGGCCATGGTGATGACGGTAGCGCGAGTCAGCGCGGCAGCTGCTCGCGGAAGACGGGAAGCGGGCCGAGGTGGCAGACGGCTGCGGCGTAGCCGAGGCGGGCGTGCAGCTGGTCGACCAGCTGCTTCTCGTGCTCGGTGAACATGCCCGCGCCGCGGTCGGCCACGAGTGTCCGGTACGCCGTCTCGACGGTCTCGACCTCGTGCTCGAAGAACGGGATGGCGCCGTCGGCCTCGACGCCGGCGTGCTCCGCGGCGGCCACGGCGGCGCCGGCGCGCATGCGCAGGGCCTTCATCATGGCCGAGACCGGAGACTCGGCGTTCCGTTCCTCGTGCGTGCCGTACCGGTGCGTCAGGTTCCACGCGGCGTCCAGCATGCGCTCGATCTGCTCGAGCTCGGCCTGGCTGATCCGGATCGCCAGCGCGTCAGCGCGCGCCGGCGTCGTGACCAGCTGCGGCGGCTCACTTCGGCGGCGGCTGAAGATGGCCATGCGCTCACCCTTCCTGATCATCGAGCCGGGCATCCCGTCGCGGGATGAGATTCGGCGTCGCGGCCTCGGCGCACCTTATCGCAGATAGTTCCCTATTATCTGCGATAGCGGCCGCGGGGACCTGCGCGGACGCCTCCCGGCGGCCGGGGTGACTCGGCTCGCTTATCTGCGATAGGAGATGTTCGCCCCATGAGCACCCCGCCGGCGCGCCGACGACCCGCCGCTACCGACCTTCGCCGTGGCGGCCGCTTCGGCGAGCACGTCCGGCCCTCCTACCCCGACGATCTCCGGATTCAGTCGCTCGTGAGGGTCGTGTTCGCCCCGGAACCGATGTTCCCCGGCATGTCGACGCTCCCGCCCGAGGATCCGGCGCTGGTACAGCAGCTGCTCGACGAAGCCCCGCGGCCCGAGCAGATCGGGGTCGACGACTGGAACCGGCGGCTGCGCGCCGACGAAGTGGCCGAGATCTGGGGCACCCCGATGGAGGGGCCCGACACCCGGCTGGGCTGGCTGCGCCGCGCGGATGAGATCGCCCGCGCCTGGGGCAAGCCGCTGTTCGGCCCCGGCGGGGTGCTGCCGGATACCACGCTCGACGACGCCGCGCGCTGATGGGAACCATCCACCGGTTGCCCGGCATCGTGGCCACCGGTCCGGAGCTCGGCCGCGCGGCGGACGCGTTCCTGAACGGCGTCACCAACCCGAACACCGCGAAGGCGTACGCCATCGCCGTTCGCGGCCTGGCCGCCGAGTTCGGCATCAAAACGCCGATCGGCGTGCTCGACACGGAGCAGGGCGTCGACGAGCTTGCGAAGTGGTTCACCGAACGGTGGGGCGGGGCAGCGCCCACGACGTTCAACGCCCGGATGGACGCGCTGCGCTCGGCGTCGGCCTGGTGGCAGGACCAGCAGTGGCTCGACGGCGACCCGACGCGGCGGCTGCAGCGTCGCGGGGCGCCGGCACCCGGGGACCAGTCCATCGACCGGGCCGAGCTGGGCCGGTTCCTCGCGCGGCCGGACCTGCCGCTGCGTGAGCGGACGCTGTGGCAGCTGCTGTACGAGTCAGCCGCCCGCACCGAGGAAGTCCTGGCGCTCGACGTCCCGGACCTCGACCGGCCGAACCGCCGAGCCCCGGTCCGGCGCAAGGGCGGCGCGGCCGACACGATCGCCTGGCAGACCAAGACGGCCCGGCTCCTGCCCCGGCTCCTCGAGGGACGGACCGAGGGCCCGCTGTTCCTGACCCACCGGCGAGCCCGGGTCGAGCTGGCGTCGGGCGACATCGACCCGGCGAGCGGCCGGGCCCGGCTGTCCTACCGCCGCGCGGAGGAACTGCTGGGCGAGTGGACCGCGGACCTGCAGTCGGGGCCGTGGAACCTGCACTGGCTGCGGCACAGCGCGCTGACGCACGCGGCCGAGGACGGCGCGAGCACGCCTATGCTCATGGCCCTGTCCGGGCACACGAACGTCAACTCACTGGGCCGGTACTCGAAGGTCTCGGCGTCCGCCCTCGCTCGATGGCAGGCAGGCCGAGACCCTGTGGCGCGGCGCCGCTGAGTGACCCAAGGCAGGCCGTCACTCGTTCGGGAACGTGCCGGACACTGTTGCGTGTGACCAAAACTGTCGACGACGCGTACCTCACTGCCCTGTCGCTGGTGCGCAACCGCGCTGCCTGCACGGGGACCATGCCCGCGGACGAACCGATCGTCATGGAGATGATCGAGACCTACGACGGGTTCGCCCGGCGCCACGGCGTCGACGGGCTTCAGGAGCTGGTGGCCAGCCTCGCCCTGGTGGCCACGACGCTGCTGGGCCAGGTGAGCCAGGTCCGCGAAATGGACGAGACGGCCGTCCTCGACGAGCTCACCCTGGCGGCGCGAAGCGGGAGGTAGTCCGCTCACCCCTACGACAGAACCACGCCAAGCCACTGTCGCGGTTCTGTCCGGTGGGCTCGACCGCGCCCGGTGCTGCGTGTTTCCAAGTACGACGCTGCCGCCCTGGTCAGGGCTGTTTCATCAGGAAACGCCGGGACGTGCAACCGCAACCCTGCTGACATTCGGGCCCGTCGCCTCGACGCTGGAAGCACCGGACAGCCCGGGAATCCAGCGAGAATCGAGGAACGCGATGAACGCCATGAAGACCACCGCGGCCGCCACCAGCAGCGCCATGGAGACCGGCACGGGTGAGCCGGTGCACCACGCGACGAACGCCGTGGTGCTCGCGCCGAGCGCGCGCCGGGAGATGTGTGTTCTGCTGGTCGAGCGGGACCAGGCGCCGCACGCGGGGCAGTGGGGGCTGCCGGGCGGGGTGTGTCAGCCCGGGGAGTCGCCGGCCGAGGTCGCGGTGCGGCGAGCCCGGGAGAAAACCGGCATCGACCTGACCGGCGCCGAGCTGGTGCATGCCTCCTCGCGGGACGAAGGTCGCGACACAGCAGGCCGCTACGTGACCGTGTCGTACGCGGTGCTACTGCCGCAACCGGTCCCGGTGCAGGTTGGCGACATGGTCCGGCAGGCGCGTTGGTGGCCGGTAGCCGAGGCGCTGCGCGAGCAGCTGGCGTTCGACCACGAGCGGATCATCCGAGACGCCCTGGCCGTGACCGACCGGTCGATCGGCTAAACCCAAGCTGGCACAACGAGAACGGCCCCGCAGTGAAGCGGGGCCGTTCTCGTGTGCCAGGCGTCGTCAGATGATCCTGTTGTCGAACTCGCCGTCCTTCGCTCCGGCCAACATCGCCGTGAGCTCGCGTTCGTTGAACACCAACACCGGGCTGGCGTCCCCGAGCTTCGAGTCGCGCACCCCGGCCCAGCCGGGGACGGAGAAATTGAACTCGAAGCACCCGTTGGCGCCGCCGTTGCTGTAGCTGGATTTGCCCCACCCGGTGGCGGTGGTGCTGAGGGCGGCCCGTGCCGCGTCCGCGTCCATTACGTCGTGTCCTTTGCTGCGATGCTGATCAGTTCCGGTGTCCGCTCGGGCTTCTCGGCTTGAACCTGCAGGCGCTCGAAGATGCGCCGGAAGTCCTCCACCTGGTCCGGTGGGTCGTAGTAGATGCCCTGCTGTCGGCTCTCGACGTAGGCGGTGCCGGAGGCACCGACGAACTCGGTCGGGTAGTCGAGCAGGGCGAAGGTGCCTTCGGCGCCGGCGTGCGCGCCGGAGCGGTGCGTGAGGATCTGGATGTCGACGTTGGGCAACTCGTTGAGCTTGATCAGGTGATCGAGCTGCGACCGCATGACCTCGGGGCCGCCGACCTGACGTCGCAGAGCGTTCTCGTCGAGCACGCACCAGATCCGGGGTGGTTCGTCGTCCCGGGTGATGATGGCCTGTCGGGCCAGGCGTAGCTCGACGGCCTTGCTCACCTGTTCGTCGGTCATCCGCTGCTCGCCGGCGCGGTAGAGCGCTTCGGCGTATTCACGCTTCTGGAACAGCCCGGGTACCCACAACGCGTCAAAGCTGCTGATCCGGGCCGCAGCCGACTCAAGTCCTAAGTAGAGGTTGAACCACTCGGGAACCGTGCTGGTGAAACCCATCCACCAGTCGGTGCCCTTCTTCGCGGTCTTGATCAGCTCGCGGAAGAACGGCACGCGCTCCGGTGTGCCGTAGAGGTTCAGCAGTACCTCAAGATCGGCGGGAGCGGGCAGATTCCGGCCGGTCTCGATGTGGAAGATGACCGTCTTCGCCTTGCCGATCCTGCGCGCCGCGTCATCGGGTTTGAACCCGGCGGCTTCGCGTAGTCGTCGCAGCTCAATGGCGATGTAGTTCTTGAGTGCGGTAGGCCCTGGCGTGCCCACAGGGTCACCTCCTCCGGACTCCTCGACGAACGGCGACAACGGTTCACCCGGATAGGCCATGCGCTGAATGTAGACGTTCACAATGTGAGCGTCTACATTCAGAGACGGTTACCAACCGAACCAGTTACAACGGTAGCCCCTGGCGGTGCGGTGAGTCGGAACGGCCTTCCCCTCCCGGGTAGCGAGCTCGGGCGCGGGTCTGTCCCCTGATCGAAGCCGCACCGCCAGGACCAGCACTAACTCCCTGGTGAGCACGCCGCGCTGCGGGGCGCGGGCCTGCGTTTTCGGTCCACCAGGGACCCAAGCGGCGGCAACCCGTTCGACCCCCCTCGTGTTGAGCGGGTTGCCGCTTTCCACTGGAGGCACCGATGTGGCAGACACTGCTCGGCCTGGCGCCGCTGACGGTCGTCGCGCTCGGCCTCGGGACCTGGACCTGCTGGGACATCGCCCGCTCTTTCCGCGCCCCTGGTGAAGACGCCCGAGGTGGCCGCCGTGGCTGACCGGATCTACACCGTGCCCATGACCAGCGCGTTCGACGGGCTGGCGCACGAACTCACGGACGAAGCATTCGCCGAGTCGACGACCGGGGACTACGTCGCGCTGTGCGGTGCCGAGATCCGCCCGACGCCCTGCACCGCGCCGATCGGCCGGACCTGCCCGGCCTGCCTGCAGCTGCTGCTCGTCGCGCGCGGGCTCGCTCCGGAGCGGCCGGTGTACGTCACGGTCCCGGAGCAGTCGCGCGGCCGCGCCCGGCACCGGCGTCCCGGCCGCCTGCAGGCGCTGCTGTCGCACAGCGGGCGGAGCTCGCGGTGAGCCGGGACAACATCGTCGAGTCGGCGCTGCGCCTGCGACACCGTGCTTTCGAGCTGCGCGCCACCGGGGAACCCCGGGCGATCGCGGCCGCCGAGGTCGCCGAGCGCGCCGCCGACTCCGTGCTCGCCCGGGTCGAGCAGGCCGAGGACCAGCCCGGCGGTGATCGACCGTGACCGCGAAGTTCGACCTGCTGATCGAGACGGCGGTCCGACTGGGCTGGCGCGTCGTGCCGCAGATCTTGTACCGGGGCAACGACAACGCGCTGGTCCGCAGCTCGGGCTCGTGCACGGACATCGTGACCATTCCCCTGACGGGCTGGTCGACGGTCGTCCGGCTCGCCGGCGGGCCCGCGCCGGGCGACCTGCGAGCCACCGGAACCGAGGTGTGGCGCCACGTCGTGCCGCTGCAGCTCGCGCTGATGTGGGTCGGCAGCGACGCCGACGACGACTCGGCACTGTCCAAGTGGGACAGCAACATCTGGTTCACCGCGGCACCGAAGAACGAGGACGGGGACAAGCCGTGAGCGACGAACTCGTGCCGCACGAACCGCAGCCGCTGAGCAAGGAGCAGGCCGAGCGTGCGCTGATGGCCTACATCGCCGACCCGGACACACGGCCCGAGGACGCGGACGCCGTCCTCGAACGGCTGCGCGAGCAGTACCACGCTCGACGCGGCAATCCCTGACCACCTGGCGCCCGCAAGCCACGGCCCCGCACAGCTTCGCCTCCCAGCTGCCGGGGCCGTGGCGCGTTCACCTGGACTTTCTCCCCGGCTACCCGTGAACTACCCTCGAACACGTGTTCGAGATTACTGGGCGGGTCCTCCTCGACGAACAGGAGCAGACCGGCCCGCACCCGCGCCAGGCCCTGCGGCTCGTCGAGCCGCCGGTCCCGGTCGAGATCAGGGTCTCGTCGTTCCTGCCCGACCGCAAACCCCGGTGGGCCGAGCGGCCGATCTGGCTGCGGGTCGCCGGGATCGACCTCCACCCGGTGCGGGGCCTGCTCTACGCCTGGGTCCGCTCGGAGACGAACGACTGGTACGGCGTCGTGAGCATGGAACTCGGCTCGCGGCGCGGCCAGCTGCGCGTCGTGCTGCCCGGCCAGCTGGTGCCCGCCGCCGACCTGCGCCCGGTGCGCGACGGCGACGCCGGCGGCACGGTCAGGGACGGCACGGCTGGTAGTCGGTGATGAGGTAGCCGTTGCCGAACTGGCGCTCGAACGTCAGCATCCCGATCTGCGGACCCGCGTGCTCGTCGCCGCCGCTGATGAAGTTCGTGAACGTCAGGTGGCAGGCGTCCAGGTGCAGCGGGGCGCCGGCGGGCGGCGGGCTGGTCTCCTCGGCCTGGGTCGGGATGCCGAGCTGGTTGACGTAGTCGTAGAACGTCCGGACCTGCGTGCGCAGCTTCGCCAGCGCGCCCATGCAGTCCGCGGCCTGGTGCGCGGCGGCGAACTCGGCGGCCGCGGTCGGGCTGAACGCGAAGCACACCCGGTCGGCTTTCGTTGGCACGGCAACGGCTTCGACGAGAGCGAACACGGCGCTGCGCGGGCTGGTCGGCAGCAGCTTCGACACGTTGTGCTGGTGCGCCTCGGCGGCCTGGCGGGCCTGCTCGGCGGCGCGGTCCTGCGCCCCGGCCCACCAGGCGAGCCCGCCGAGCACGACCAGCGCGACCGCGGGCACCAGCGCAGCGCGCGGGACCCACTTGCGCCAGCCGAACCGGTGTCGCCTGATGGTCGACGCGGCGACGGCGCCGAGCGCCAGGCCCCACGCGGTCGCAACCAGCGAGCCCGGGACCTGCGGCATCAGCACGAAAGCGGCCAGGGTCAGCCCGACGATCAGGCCCCACGACTCGTCCACCAGGCGCCGGACGCCCGGCAGGATGACGATCAAGGTCGGCACGACCGCGTAGACCACGGTCGGCCACCAGTCCCACCCGCTCCACCAGAACAGCAGGAATGCCAGCAGGCCCACGCCGAGCAGGACGCGCCGCTGGATCTTCTGCCCGGCCTGCCCCGGGGCCAAGACGCTGAGTACCTGCTGGCCGCCGCTGCCGAATCTCCCCACCATGACTCCATAGTCCACCTGGGACGGATCTTGGCCAGCGGGTTTCTACTCAGACCCCGGGCGGGACGCCCGGGTCAGTCGACGACGGAGGCAGTCCCGGTCACGGTCGGGACGGCGGGGGTCAGCAGCGGGAGCAGCTGGTCGTCGGGGATGTCGATGGCAACGATGGCCGCGGCCAGCGTGGACGGGTCGCCACGGGCCATGTCGAGGCAGCTCCACGGGTCGCCGTTCTCGTCGAGGTCACGCGGCGGTGAGGGCTCGTCGTCGATCCAGCGCGCCGGCCACGCGGCGATCAGTTCGGGCTCGTCCGGGGTGTCCCGGTCGGTGGTGACGACGGCGTACAGCTTCATGATCGGGTCCTTTTCGGTCAGGCGATGGGGAACTGCAGGCCGTTGCGGGTGATGATCTGTCCGGCGATCTCGCGGGCGGTGTCGCGGTGGTGGTCGCCGACGTCGCGGCGGCCGAGCAGCTGGTCGACCAGCCGGTGCAGTGGCCAGGTGATGAGCACGCCGTGGCGAGCGAGCAGCAGGCCCACGCGCCGGATGCGGTACAGGTCGGCGGTGTCCAGCCACGCGTAGAGCAGGATCTGCCACACCCAGCGGCCGACCTTCTCGGCGTCGCGGGTGCTGATCACGGTCTTGACGTCGATCAGCGTGCTGCCCTGCTCGCCGATGCCGGTCTCGGGGTCGACCGCGCCGAGCAGGATGTCCGCGTCGGCCCACTGGGGCACGATCGTGGGCGCAGCGATGCCGAGCGGCTGGCCACTGGCGGGGTTCCCGCCGAGTTTACGCAGGTCCCAGTGTGCGCCGGTGGCGTGCAGCTTCGCCGAGAGCGCGACCAGCTCGGCCACCTGGCGCTCGTCGACCAGGCCGCGCAGCTGCTCGACGCTCGGGCGCCGGGCGCCGGTGAACAGTGCGCCAAGCCGATCGTCGACCTGCCCGCTGCGGTGGATGTCCTCGGCGGCGGAGAGCAGCCAGCTCGACCTCGCCAGCCCGGCCTCGGCGCCTGCCGAGCCCAGCGTCCCGGTCGGCGCGTGCGCGGCGAGGTAGGAACGGCTGCGCTCGAGCAATTCCGCCCACGCGCCCGCGGCCGCCGGCGGGACGGCGCCGCTGCGGTCGACCCCGATGCCTCCGAGGTCCAGCCACGACGTCGCTCCCGGGCGGATGCCGAGCGCGCGGGCCCGGTACTCCGGCGGGAGGTCGCGGTGCGTCGGGTACCGGGCGGCCTGCTCGTGGGCCCATCCCCACGTCGCCCACCCGGCCCGGATCATCCCGAGCAGGGCGTAGTACGGCGGCGCGGGCTGCACCAGGTCGGCCACGCGCTGCCCGAACGCCCCGCCGATCTCAGCCCAGTGGCGCCCGGTGACCTCCCGGACCTGCGGACGGACCGGTTCGACGTCGCGGATGGCGGCCGCGACCTGCTCGACCACGGCCGGGGTCCGGACCAGCGTCTCGGCGCACCAGGCCGCCAGTTTGCTACGCGGGTCGCGCAGCTCGGTCGTCAGTGACACCGCCGGTCAGCTCCTGGGCGCGTGCTGCCGGGACAGCTCGTCGATCATCGCCCGAACCTCGGACGTCAGCGGCGGAACCACGCAGTCCTCGCCCACCTCTTCCATGGAGACGGCGACCGGGCCGGCCCACCCGGTCGGGTGGTGGTAGCCGACCGCGGACAGCACCGTGTCGGCGAGCGGGTTGCTCCGCTGCCCGGCGAAGCTATCGGTGAACCACGCCCGCAACCGGCCCATGCCCTGCGAGCCGAGATCCGGAATCTCGCGCCGGATCGCCTCGTAGGCGCTCTCCCCGGCCGGGATCTGCCCGTACGTCACGCGCCCGTCCGTGTGCAGCACGGCGTAGCCCTCGACGGCATCGGTCATGACTTCCTCCTCGTCGACCCGGCGGGCCGGTCGTCGTCCGATCGGTTGGCGTGCAACGGAAAACCGGTCAGCGTACCGCCGGTCACCGACGTTTCCCGGAACCTTCACCGGGCTGGGTAGCGGCCTGCAGCTGGGTCCGCAGGTCGGCGAGCTGCCGGTCGTAGGTCGTGCGCAGGTCGGCCAGGCGCCGCTCGGTCTCCTCGGTGCCCGCGGTCCGGGCGTCGGTCACCCGCTGCTCGGCGGCCTGCAGCTCCCGGGTGTGCGCCCCGCGCTCGGTCTCCAGCTGGGCCTTCACGCCCGCCAGTTCCTCCCGGGCCTGCCCGGCCCGCTCGGTGGCCGTGCGCAGCTCGTCGGCGAGCGTGGCGCGCTCGGCCTCATGCCGGGTGCGCTGCGCCTCCAGCTCCCCGCGGTGCCGCTCGTCGTCGGCCTCGATCTTCGTGCGCAGCTGACCGAGCTCGGCCTGCGCCTGGCCCTGGGCGGTCTTGGCATCCTCGGCGGCCTGCGTGGCGCGGGCGGCGGTCTCCTCGGCGACCCGAACACGCTGGTCCGCGTCCTGGCGCGCCTGCTCGGCGGCTTCCTCGGCGAGCCGGATCTGCTCGTCGGCGGCGGCCTGGTGCTCGACGATCGCGCGGTCGCGCTCCTCCCGGGCCTCGGTCACCTTCGCCTCGGCGGCCTCCTCGGCGAGCCGGACGCTCTCGGCAGCGGCCTGCTCGGCCTCCCGGACCTGCCGTTCGGCCCGCGCCGTAGTCTCGCCCATCGCCTCGACGGCGGCCCGCTCGGCGGACTCGGCGTTCTCGACGCGGCCCTGGTCGAGCTCGGCCTGCTCCCGCTGCGCGGCTTCGGCGGCCGCCACCCGCTCGCCCGCCTCCCGCTCGACCTGCTCCAGCCGCTCGGCCATTTCCAGGGTCGCGGACCGGGCCTCCTCCTCGCCGGCGCGCGCCCGGTCGGCGGCGGCGGCGGCTTCGCGGGCGCGCTGCTCGGCGGCCAGCTTCACCTCGCGGGCCTGGCCGACGAGTTTGTCGGCGTCGTGCTGCACCGACTCGAACTCGGCCTGCCGGGCGTCATCGTCGCCGATGCGGGAGATCGCGCTGCGCAGCTGGTCCATGTGACGGGCGTTGACGGCCTGCTGGTCGGCGAACAGCTGGACGACGCGTTCCACGATGACGGGCACGGTCTCGCGGGCCAGCTGCACCGGGCGCTCGTTGCTCGGGTCGGTGGGCACCGGCGTGGCCAGCGCCTCGCGCGGCCCGACGTCCTCCAGGCGCTCCTTGAGCCGGAACGCGGTCATCCCGGAGTGCGCGGGCTTGCCCTCGGCGTCGCGCACCACGTCGCAGTAGACGGGCGCCGGTCCGCCTTTCGCGCCCGGCTTGCGCGGCCGGGGCGCCTCGAAGCAGCCTGGGTAGCCGCAGAAGCGCGACCACACCGCCTTGGGCTGGGTCGTCCGCATCCACTCGTGCAGCCCGAACAGGTCGCCCTGCTGCTCGCCGAACTCCGCCGTCACCTGCTCGGCGGCCTCGGCCGTGAGCGCGCCGACCTCGACGGCCTCGCCGATCGCCGCGCGCACCGCCTCCCGAGCGGTCGCCACGTCCGCGACCTGCGGGTTTACCTGCTCTGCCCGGCCCGAACCATCGTTCTCCGTCATGCCCTAAGAGTATCATTT